>NZ_BTPU01000026.1:0-31803 GCF_036985595.1 Vallitalea maricola
ACTTATTATACGAGGAGAGTAAAACAATGAAAAAATTAAGTATTTTAGTTGTAACAATGTTGATTGCAGTATTATTATGTTCTTGTATTAGTAAAACTGACACTTCGGGTAGTGATTTACAAGAACCTAATTCAGATGTGAATACTCCAGAGTATATTAAGGATATTGAAAATATGTCAGATGAAGATTTCTTGTACAATTATATTAATGGTTTAGAAGTAGCTTGTAATCTGAATTTTGGTGATGCCTCTGAGATATCATCAGATGATTTGTTCACGTTTTTCCTATATTCACTTTTTATAGATGAGATTAGTTATGAAGAGTATAACAATAAGTGGTTTGATAATGAACTGAATATGTTTGTAATTCCAGAGGAAGATATAACTTCACAGTTGGATAGATATTTCAAAGGGTATGATTTTGATATTACTAAAGTTGAGAAATTGGCCGCTAAGTACTATGATGAATCTAAGAATGCTATATTAATTAGTATAATTGATGGTTTTGGTGGTGAGCGATTCACTAAGATTATTGATAGAAGTATGGATGGTAATGTTGTTAGTATTACGGTTGAATTCTATGATGAAGATTATAAAGAGTTGTTTGAGACCAAAACTTATGAAATTGAATTTCATGATAATGAATATTATTTGTTGAAGATAGAAACTATAGAATGAGAATATAAAAGCAGGGGAATATATCCTCTGCTTTTATATATTAGTTAATACTTATAATATAGTAAGTTCTTTTAGTAGTTTGATACAATCTGTATATCCTGCTATGTATAGACTCTCATGGATACAAGAATCTCTTTCTAATTTTGTTGTGATATGTTTTCCATGAATACTTTGTCCTTTTCATCTAAAGTCTTTATGATTTGATTGAATTTGTCTTTGTATCTATCTACGTAACAATCTAATTCTTGATATTCCAAATCAGTTTTGATTAATTCTTGATATGTTGCTCTACGCATTTCTGCTGCGAAATTGCTGAAGCACTCGTTTACGTCTGCCATGTTATTATACCTCCTAGTATTGAATTACTATCAGAAACAGGGTATAATGTATTTACCGCTATTTTTGATAGTTGGTGTTGAGAAGTGGTGTATTTTACTTACCTGGCATGCACCGCTTCTTTTATTTTATAGGTCTTTTTTTAATTTTGATTAATTCTTTTATATCATTTAATTCTGTTTTATTTAATACCCTGTAATGAATCCATCCTCCGCTACCGCAGGGATATCTATTTTCCCATAGTTCATTAGTTTTTGTTAACATATCAGGAAGTTTTTCACATAGTTTTGGTAATTCATTCTTGCCTATTTGAATGGTTACTGTAAAAGCTTCTTTTTCATAAAATACGTAGCACAGATGCTTGCTTTTATGACTGTATTTTGTTCCCCAACCGTAATTATTCCCAAAAGGAAATTTTAGTTCAGATATAATATCATAGTTGTTGGATAGGAATTGTTCTAGTTCTTGGAGTAGTGTAACTCCATTTTCACCTATGGTGTCGTATATTTGGTTGATTGTTGGTTGGTTGTTTTTATCTAGTAGACGTTCATACATGCCTAATCCTCCTATTGTAATAATAGATTTTTATTTAGTTTTAGTCCATTCTTTTATGAAGTCCCAATCTTTAATAGTTCCATCGATATTTAATATAAATATGCATGTCCATTCATTATTCGCTAATCTAAGACTGCTAACAATAACAAATTCTACTACCTTTATTACTTTAATTTTCATTAACTGCCCCTTTATAAAATGCCATATTCACTTTGAATATAAACTTCTTCTCTTTTTTTAGGATTCACTTTTACAGTAACTTTTTTGCCTAGTACAATAGTATGAATCATATGCATTGGCACTAAGAAATCTTTTGTTACTTGATAAGCTTTACCTTGATAATATGGAATATCAATAGTAATCTTATAAGACTTAACTCTATTGATTTTCGTATGGGTATCCACTACATTTAAAATGGTCCCTTCAGTTGCATCATACGTAGAAAAATCAATATTCTTACGTTTATTCAATTTCATTGATTTGACAATTGCAGCGATAATTAGTGGAATACACAAGATAAGTGTCCCACCATGTAACATCATAGACAGCTTTGCAATTGATACACCTTCACCAATCTCCATTGTCGCATTCCCTATATCGCCACCAAGAGCACTAATTAAAAACACATGCACTTTTAATCGATAAATTATGTATCCAACCATTATAATTAAATAAGTAATTGGCAGTACTGTTAATTTAATAATAATATTTGAATGTACAAGCATAGAACCCATCATAAATACCATCGTAAGTACAAAAAACACCACAACACTTTTTAACAATACTATTCCAATACTACCTGAAATAAAAATACCAACAAGTGGCACTAATGCTCCCATTATCCCAGCTAATATCCCAAATATCATGGTCAATCTTCTTAATTTTATCTTCACCTAACTTCTCATCTCCTAGTTATATATTTTCCACAATATAACTAGTATACATTAATTCACAAAACAATTCTATACACAGTCTATTATTTTTATCTGGCATACATTCTATTTGTCCTCTTAATCCTGCGAAATACCCAACTAAAACCTCAGTTATTTATGGTACGGCTCATCTTAGTTCACTTTATTATAAATTTTCATTTAATACTGTTTTTAACTCTTGTTCAAAATATTTTTAAATGATTATTTATACCGTCTTTATACCAATAATCTTCTTCTAGATCCATTTTTATATCACGCTTCTTCAATTCTTCTTTTAATACAGTATTTATAAATTAGAAACCCATCTCTTTTCCATGTAATCATTTGTTTTATTTAAATCAGATAATCTAATAGTCTTATTTTGAATAATTGAAAAGAATGTATCTACACTACAATAATGATATACAGTGTCTAATTTAGCCATATTCCTATCCCCCTCCGAATAATTATACTTAATGAACTTTAAATAATTTTTTACAATAATGCTTTTTTCTTGGTTGAAGGTTTCAAACGTTGTATTATCAAAGACACTTGTTTAGTGTCTTTAATAAAATCTTTATCTTATATTCTATCGCTTGTAACAATCTTTTAATATCTTTTCAATGTTATTTTGTAAAAACTTCAACCGTATCTGCTAAATATAGTTACTTTATTACTCTAACCTGATATAATACTATTTTTAACTAAATGTTATTTTTTGTTATATATTGCCATACCTTTAATTAAGTCCTTTATTACTCAAAAAATATTTATAAATATTCCTATTCACTTTTTAACATTCTAACAATCTCATCAATGGTTCAAAGTTTTCATAAACATTATTCTTAAAATCTTGAGTTATTACCCTAATCCTCATTGTCTTTGAATATTAATTTTAATATATTTCCCACTCTTTATCTTTTAGGTATTTCATTGCTTTCGTTTCAATTTCTCCATTTAAAATATTCCATCCCTGACTTCCATAAATAGAATCCGTAAAACCATAATTACTTAATTCTATTTCTAAATCCATAGTAGATATGGATACTTGAAAAATTTTAAGTGTATCCATGTCAATTTTAATTCCATTATCTCTATCATCTTCATTAAAAAGTAACTCTTCAGCTTTTGCTATAGCAATTATATATCCATTAAAAGAGAATAATACATTATCCCCACTCTGTAACTTATTTCTTGCTATCTTATTTGCTTCTCCCGCAAAATAGAAATTTCCTTTTTGCCAAGGCAAAACGCTCTTAAAATAGGCTTTACATGCTTCAATACTATCAAATCCAAAAACTTCTCCTGACATTTTAACTATTCTCATTAATTTTTCTCCTCTCTATTCAAGCTATAGAAGCTGATAGTTTATTATCTCTACAACCATCTACCAAATAGCAATCTGTTCTCTTTTCTTCACCCAAAATCACCTAATACTATTAGAGTAACTATGTATCAACTGTTTAATAATCTACTGGAAAAGATACATCATAATTTTCCTCTAGATGTTTTAATGCTATTCTTGAATCTGTGTTATCCTGAACTCTATCTATTCTTTAACTACTCTACATTCTATTATCATAACATATACATGAATTGTTTTGTATATAATTCTGAAAATTTTATATTTTTCTATATATTATATTTTATAATGATTTTATGTATAAAAAGTTATATCTCCTTACCTCCTCCCTATACCAAAAAACAATATAACAAGAACACTCCACCCATTAAAAAAAGACCTCCCCACCGGAAGTCTCAACCACTATTCAAATTTCCCCATATATCTAATCTTAATATCACTAAGTGCCAATTCAAAATTAAAATCATCTAACCCATGAAACAGATTAAATAATGGATTAATTAATGGATTAATTAATGAATCATCATCTTCCTTAATTAAAACATACACTAATTTTAATAATTTTATAGATGTTTCATCATATAATTGATTATTATTAACACACTCTTTTCTCATTACCCTTTTATCAAAATCATATATTTGATACAATTTATTAAACAAATCATCATTACCAGCAACTATGTAAAACAACGACTTTCTTTTAGTATCTAATAATTCTGTACCATCCCTCTCAACTAATTGAATAAATCTTCTCATATGCAATTTGTTTCTTATAAACTTTTACCATCACCTTTATCATTCTCTTCACTTTCTTTTTTAAGCACTAAATACTTAGCTAAGTTTAGTACTAACATCCTTTGTTTTTTAGATAATTTTGATGTCAATTTAATTAATTCTTGTGAATCTTGTTTATATCCCATCTTTCTTTCTGAATCCACCACTTTTTACAAATTTAGTCAAGCCTTTAATACTCTTTACTAATCCACCAGCTTCTACAGCAATTGTTATAGCTTCACCAATCAACTGACCAATCATAAATCCTTTATCACCAGGGTCAGCATTATCATATTCAGCTTTCCATTCATCATAAGTCTGCTTTATCATAAGTTTCATAAGTTCTCTATTTTTAGATGAAAACGGAAGACTTACTACAAATGTTATAAAAAACCCTAATTGTTCTGGGTGAGTGAACACGGAGTAGATACCTTCTATTGTATCATATATACCCTTGATAGGAGAAGTCACACCTCCAAAAAATAATCCTGCTCTGAATTCCTGACCTTGTTCTTTTTTACTGGAACCATAGACCAATCTTGCCCATTCCATAAAAGCTGTTCTTTTTAACTGCTCAAAATCACCTTTTTGAAATTGATATAATGCTTGTATAGGATAGTAATATTTTTTAAAATAGTTGTATGCATCTTCGCTTTCATATTTATTCTCTGACGTTATATTACCAAGTTTTCTATCAGTAAAAGGCAATGAAGGCACATTCTCAAAATATTCATCTGGTAAAACGTTAGATACATCAATATAGGTATCATCTTTCATTAATTCTACCCAATGCATTAATAAAAATAGATTCTGTGACAGAGGTTACATTTTGTTGTACTAATCAAAAAACTTCCCCTTATAAAAATTCTCATTGCCAAGTTTCTTTGCCCTTAGCCTGAACATAACGCAACCATCTGGGCATACAATATCCTTGCTATATTTACTATTGCCGCCAATGTTCTCTAAGTCTCCGCCACTTCTGACCGACTCCATGATTGGGAACATAATTATCATAACCTTGGAACAGATACCCTGTCCATCTGAATTTACGGGACAGCCATAGGTGCAAGTATACTTATCCCCCACTTCCTCGCCGTTTCGACAGTACCGTTCTGTATGGTCGCTGTGAAGAAACCCAGTTACCTCAATTTCAAATTCGTACTCCTCATCATACCATTTTTTCATGATTAACCTCCAAATTCTAATTTATCCAGCAGTTTAATAAACAACCACTCGCATAATAATAATACGATTGTTCAATACTTTATATTCGTATTATACTTATTTATGGATTATAATTCCAGTCAGTAATTATGTAAATAAACATATAATCTCTTCTTCGCTTAATTTAATCCCATCTATCTAATATATAATTGCAGACACCTGTAGATGTAGTGACTCTAAAACTTACATTCCATTCCTTACCATATTCAAGTTTGTAACCACAAGCACTTGCTTCATATACTCCTTCAAGGGTTGCCTCTTTAGAATATGCTTCTATAGTTTTTCTTATTTCTCTCAAATCATTTATTAGCATTTCTGGAAATAAACAATTACTTTGAGTTCCATTAACATCTCTTGCACTATCAAGTATTAAAAATATGCTCTTACCCTGATGTGGGTATTTTCCATACCACATTGAAGGTTGATAACATATACCTGTAACGTTACAATAATCATGCTTTAGATTCCATCTTGTACATGGAGATCCATTAGTATATACATACCATGAAAAGGGATTTCTTTTTTCTACATTATCCCATTGAAATATAGGTGGAGCATCTTCATGAGTAGCTGTTAATAAAGCCGCAAAATTACCATGCTTAGGAACTAAAAATTCAATTTTACTTGCATTAGTTAATACTGTTTCTTCGAATTTTTTCCAAGTAATTTTAGTAGCTGGTATATCCAATGATTCATTAGTCTTATTAATGGTTTTTATTTTTATATGACCAAAGAACCCTTTTCCAGTAGTTTCAGTAGCATCATTATACTCCCATATAGTATTAAGTTCATCTAGTCTTGCATATCTACGACTAAAAGATTTTTTAATACCTAATTTTTCAACTATTTTTTCTCCTTGTTCAATATTTCCTCTTGTAGGGTTAGTTTGTGGTCTCTGATATTGTAAGGGATCCATTTTTTTTGCAAATCTATTTGCAATAGTATCAAAATCCAAACCAAACTTTATATCATCAAGCAAAGTACCTATCATAGTATTTTTAATATGACAGTAACCCGGTGGTGCAGTAGCAACAGCGTACCACAATATATTATTACTATCTTTTTTATTAGTCCGTAATTTTTTATGTAAATCCATGTACCAGTTGGAAATGCCAAGACATTTTTCAAATCTATACAAATGCTCTGAATTAAGTATATTGTTAGCATCAACTGCAACGTCATATGGATATTCCTCTATGTACTGCTGTAACATTCTAAAATCTTCTCTTTTTTCAAACATCATTTGTATATCTGTATATATTTTACCCGTATATCTTATTTCTTCTGGTACATTTATATGCATATGATTAAAACCGCCTGCATACTGAACTCCTAATACCGCTTTTGAAGTTATAAAGGCATCTACAACATCTGATTTTTCAACTAAATCTTTTAGTCTTCTGAATGCTGGTGCCATTAACCCATCAAATTCTCCCCATAGAGCCGCTTCAACTTTACCATCTTCAGATAATGCCACAATGTTACCATAGTTTTCAACAAACTTTTTGCATACACTACATGTATATAGTTGTCTATACTCATTAGGTATTTCTAATAAAAAAGCTTCAAATAAATTATGGGCATTTGTTCTAAATAGTGGACTGCCTTTCTCAATAACATTTCTAAACTGCTTATTAATTAATTGTATATAATAAGTAAAATCTACTGTATATGAATCAAATCCTTTTATCATTTTATACACTCCCTTTTAAGTAGATTAGTTTTGTGTCTTGGACACTTATTTTTAATGTGTATATATGTTATCAATTTGACCCAATACATTCAATAAAAAAAATTTGCGAACTCATAAATTAATTTTTTTCCTATTTACATTTATATCAAATAATATATCAGCAACCTAGTACCTCGATTAGATGAAGTCTTGAATCGCTCCAGCTTTATTATACTGCTGTCTCTATCACTTCTATCTTAGAAACATTATTATTAATATCAATTGTAAATATTAATACCACAGTCTCTCCAACATATTTAATTATATAAGGTGTATCATCTTTATATATTATGTAAGCACATTTATTATAGAGACCTTCCTCACCATAGAGAATCTTAATATCCCCATAATAATCATCAGATATTCGTTCATTATCTTCATTAAAAAAAGTAGTAAGAACTTTATCCATCGAATCACCAACAACAATACCTTTTACAATACTTTCAGTTTTATTTAATGATACTATATTAGTTATAAGTAGAATCTTCTTTTCTTTTGTTACAAGAACTTAGAACTAATGTCATAGATAACATTAAAACTATGCAAATTGACTTTTTCATTATAATTTATTTTCCTTTCATATCACATTATCATTATGAGAACATAAAACAGGTCAATACGCAATATAGACATATTTTTTCTGTAAATCAACAGAATCAAAGTATGCATTCTCAAATTTTTTCTTAATGACTTTTCCATTATATATCCAACTTACACTTTGATTTTGGCTATCCCAAATGAAATTTTTGATTGTCTTTTTTTCTTCTGTTTTAATTATATCGCCTTGCCTCATTCTAAAATCTCCTTATAAGTATAAGTTATTTTTACATATTACACCATGATACAGATAAGAATAATACATACCCTTCAATATTACTTTAATTATTCACATTCAAATCCTATAATATTGTATATATAACGAAAAATATGATAAAACAAAAGATATAACAATATAAACATACAAAAAAAGCAGAGAATAATTCTCTGCTCTTCACAAATTAGATTTCCTTCCATATTTCAAGTACAACTAACTTCATCATTACTCACATAATATTGTGCCTGAGCCATAAACATCTTATAATACTTGCCCTCTCTATCTTTCATGAGTTCATCATGTGAACCATATTGTATTATTTCTCCATTATGAAAAACTGCTATGCAATCACATATACGAGTACTTGAAAGTCTATGAGATATAAAAATTGCAGTTTTTCCATCAGTTAATTCATGTAGCGTATTAAATATTTCAAATTCAGCTAAAGGATCTAAAGATGCGGTAGGCTCATCAAATATCATTATAGATGCATTTTTATACATAGCACGAGCAATGGCTATTTTTTGTATTTCTCCACCTGAAAATTCAATCCCATTATCATCAAATATTCTATCTACATAAGTATCCATTCCATTTTCTAAGGCATCTATTTTATCTCCCACTCCAGCATTTTTCAGACATTCAACAACTATATCATCTTGATTTGAACTGCTATTTTCAAAACATATATTCTCCTTAACAGTAAATGATAAAATATTACTGTCTTGAAATACTACTCCAAATACATCCTGATACTCTCTATAATTATAATTCTTGATGTTATTACCATTTAATAATATTTCACCATTTTTAGGGTCATATAATCGCATTACTAGTTTAATAAAAGTAGTTTTTCCTGCACCATTCAATCCTACTATGGATAGTTTTTGCTTTGGTGTTATATTAATATTAACATTCTTCAATACTAGTTTATCCATTCCTGGATAAGCAAAAGATACATTATTAAACTGAATACTATAGTTGGTATCAGCAGGTATATGTTCATTATTCTTACATAAAATTGGTGGTAACTCAATAAATTCTTTGTATAGTTTCATATATTTACAAGTATATTTTATTTTAACCGCTGATTTAAACATTTTAGTTATTGAGCTAATTAAATTATATAGTGCAGAAGTATACATTGTAAAAGACCCTATTGTAAATTTAGAAGGTTCACTTATCACTTTTAGAGCCAAAGTAAAATATATTATGAATTTTTGACCATAATCTAATATGTTAATAACAAGATAATGTTTTTTATTCGATGAAGCAATCAATCTAAAGAGACTTTGAGAGTTTTTATCAAATTGTCTATATCTACTAAGTATCATTTCAGATGAATCATATAATCTTATATATTTACTAGCCTTATAATCTTTTATTACTTCTCCATCTAGATAAGAAAACATTTTATTGTTTCTAGCATTCTTCTGCCAAAAATTATATTCCGCTTTCTGTCTTTTTCTTTCGGCTATGTAGTTAAATATTATAGTTATAATAAGTATTAGTATAATTACTATACTTAAATCATTTAGAATATATAATAAGCCCATTATGGTACAGATACATGTAATAATAGTTCTAATATTGTTTGTAAAAGTATTAATGCCGCCTGACTGATTTATACCACTGGTTGCACGTTCTTTTGCATCTAGAATCTTAGGATTTTCCATATATTCATAATCCATAGTCATTGTTTTTTTATTTATTTCTAGGTTAAATCTTTTTTTTATGAATCTGTTTTTTGCTTGTAACCATCTAAGAATAATACTTTTTATTAAATGTATAAGTACATTTACACCTAATAACAGAATAATTATCTCCAATAGTTTATTCAATTGTTTTCCTAGTATAAGCTCGTCTATAATCTTTCTGGACATTAATAGATTATAGATAGTTAAAAAAGAACTAACAAGTGCTAATAGTATTGTTAAGGGCAAAAAAGCTTTTGAATATTTATTTGTTAGCTTTAATATAAAAAAAATAACATTGAATTCCATTGTTAAATTATTATAGAATTTCTTCATTAAGCTAACACCTCTTTATCATCCTTAATCTCACTATTATAATAGCAAGCTTGTTTATGGAACATTTTTGCATATGCCCCATTAATTTTCATTAATTGCTCATGTGTACCATATTCTTTTATAGAGCCTTTATCCAACAATATTATTTTGTCACAAAATCTTGTGCTTGCTAATCTATGAGAAATATATATTGCAGTTTTATCTTTTGTCAATCTATCAAACCGTTCATATAATTCGTGTTCTGCTATGGGATCTAAAGCAGCAGTAGGCTCATCAAGTACAATTATTGGTGCATCTTTATATAGAGCTCTTGCTAAAGCTACTTTTTGAATCTCACCTCCAGATAATACAATTCCTTTTTCATCTAATATTTTTAATAAGCTTGTATCAATTCCATTTTCTAAATTCATTAATTTATCTGATAAACCAGCTAGTTTAAGGCAGTTTATAGCTTTCTGTCTATCAGTTTCATCTATCTTCCTTAATGAAATATTTTCGCCAAGAGAAAAAGCATATAGCTTAATATCTTGAAATACTATTGAGAACAATTTAAAATACTCGTTTTTATCAATATTACTACTGTCTACTCCATTAACAATAACTTTACCTCTAGTAGGTTTGTACAAACCTGTAAGTATCTTAATTAATGTTGTTTTACCTGCACCATTAGCTCCTACTATAGCTACTTTCTCTCCATCTTTTACATGAATGCATACATTGTTGATAGTATAATTATCACTATTAGGATATTTAAAAAATATATTTTCTACTTTAATCTTATATACCCTGTCACTAATATCTTTTTTCATTGAGTCTCTATTATCATTTTTATTAGGCTCCTTAGCATCAACAAAATTTCTATAATCGTTTATATAGAGATTCTGCTGTCTAATAGATAATATAGAACTAACAACAGATTCCATCCACCCTGAAAAACCCTGAATGGATGCAAAATACATTGTAAAATTACCTATACTCATACCGTTGTATAATACTCTATTTATTAGATATAAATATACTATGCCGTTTCGAACAAAAGATAAGAAACCTTGTAACGTATCTATTCTAAAGCGTTTGATAGCTATTTTTTTTGATTTTAAATATATCTCATTGCACCAAGTAATATATTTATTAGTCAACCACTTTGCCATATCATATAATCTAATATCTTTAGCTAGGCTATGATTCACCATTTTCTTATCCAGATATTTAAGTTTTCTTTCAATTACAGCCATTTGTCTATCTACTCTATGAGAATATTTTTTTTCTCCTAGAGATGCTTTATAAGTAATACCTACAGTTAATATAAGAAAAAATAATATTAAAGGACTTAATGTACTGATTATAGCTATATATCCTCCAAAAGCAACAATATTACCAAATAAAACAAATATTTGATTAAGGATTCCTTCGACCCCTATATCATTACCTGATAGTGCCATCCAAGCTCTCTGTATTAAGTCCTTAGTTTTAACTTTTTCCAACTGTTGATAATCCATAGTCATAGCTTTTTTATCAATTTTATGAATAAACTCCATTCGGATTTGAATTACTCTTGGCCAATATACTTCTTGAGAGTAAACTTTTATAAGATTTAATAATAACCCTCCTATACAAAATAAAGCAATTATAATTACTAGTATCTTAATTCTCTTAAGTCCAACTAATTCATCAATTATCATTTTAGGAAGAAAAATACCTATAAAAGGTATTATTCCAGCAGTTATTGAATATATTAAGAAATAAAATATTAATGGCTTGTCCCATAACCATATGTGTTTGAATAAATATATTATTGTATTAAAAGTATTGTATTCCAACCTTTTCTTTTTTTTCTTTTCTTTTAATTTATTCATTTGATGTTATTCTCCTTATATAAGAAAAATATAGACTTGATTATATAAAAATAATTACTAATTAGCGATAAGTTTTGATTTTGGAAACTCACCTTCTTCATACATAACCTGACATATAGGGTCAGGAGCATTTAACTTTCCATATACTTCATAAGCTATGGCTCTGCATCCGCCTTTACATAATTTCAAGAATAGGCAATTATTACAAACACCTTCTAATGGTTCAGTTTTCTTAACAACCAACTCTTTTCTTTTCCATATATCCTTAAGCTTTTCATTTTCAATGTTGCCTAATAAAAGTTCAGAATCTTTTTTTGCCTTGCTCCATCCGCATAATGAAATATTACCACCTGGAGTTAAACAGCAAACTGATCCAAAATTACATCCTTTAGATGATTGTGGATAATAAAAATTATTTAGTGAATATAAACCTGTACACATAGGAGCACTTGTATCAATTTCCATAGTTTCATTTTCTTTAGTATAATTTTCTATCCTTTTATGTATATTAATCATATCTGCTCTAGTTAATCTATCTAAATTTTCTCCCCGTCCTACTGTTTGGAGAATATTAAACTTTACAGAATTAGCACCTATAGATGAAAGTAATTCTAGGATATCTTCTAGTTCATCCATATTTTTCTTTGAAATAGTTACTAAAATTTCTTTATTTTTTATTTTTGGAATAACACTTATTACTTTATCAAAAGCCCCTTCTTTACCAACTATTTGATCGTGCGTAGGAGCTTTTGAAGAATGTAAACTTATTGATAAATATATGTTATTATCATTGAATAGTTTTATCATTTTATCATCTAATAAAACACCATTTGTCTCCATTCTCAACCTAATATCACCATAACTATTGACTAAATCAATAATATTAGTTACATAATTTTTTAATACTAACGGTTCTCCTCCAGTTAATTTTAGAGATCGCATACCCATATTGTAAGCTTCATTAATTGTCCTTTTTATTGTTTCAAATGAAAGCTCATCTTCTTTTACATCTGGACCAGAATATGCCCAACAATGCTCACATTTTAAATTACATTTAAAAGTTAAGTATATAAATAAAGATTGTATTCCCATATGTTTTTCTCCTTCCTAAAATGCAAATGCAAAATAGAATTAAAAAATTCTATCCTGCATTTTATAACATATTACGTAAATATCTCAATGATTAGTTACCATTACGGCATCCATCTGAGCATGAATGTCCAGCTACTGGTGGTTCAATTTCCTCAAAATCTTTGATTAATGGTTGTTCGTATCCCATACTTATCCCCCTTTCCTTATGTATTTGTTAAATTTAACATTGTATAAAAATCTGCTATTTGTAATTAAAAAGCAGTTTTTATCTACTTCAAATAATCTGCTTATCTACTTCGTTGATTATACAATTACTATCACATCTATTTTTCAAATTTTTATATTTGTAATAAGATTCCGCACGACATCCCCCATAGCATCTTGATTTCAATTCACATTCTGTACAGATATCACTAATTTTAATATTCTTTTGATCTCTCCATTGTATAAATCTCTTAGAATGTTTCCATATATTTTCAATACTATGACCCAAAACATTATCTTCATCATCACAAAAATCCTGTGAAAGCATATTACATGGAACCATATAACCATCGTATAGAATAGCTGCACTTTTGAAGCCCGCACCACAATTAATAAGAGGTATATCAGATAACCCTGAATAACTCCAATCTGTTATACTTTTAAATAAATTGATATAATCCTCAAAATAGTCCGTACTTATATCAATTTCTTTACCATATTTATTTTGTAAAAACTTAATTTTATTAGCTATATATAATTTATCAATGATGGATAAACTAAATTGATCATTATCTTGACTATCTAAACGTCCAACATTTATGGCTTCTCCAAACATCAAATTGTTGATACCTAAGCTAAGCATGTCATTTATTGTATGCTCCATATATTTTGCATTCTTTTTACTTATAGTACAATTGATATATATCTTAGATTTGTCAACATAATTCATTAGCATTTTTAAACCTTGAACTGTTTTATTATATGATCCTTTTCCCCTGATACTGTCATGAATCAATTGTGGACCATCAATACTTACCATTACTGTTAAGAATCTGCCCGCAATAAACTTAGCTATCTTATCAGTAATAAGAGTAGCATTAGTATTAAGTTTTAATGTTTGCCATTTATCAAAAGCTTCTATAATATCTATAAAATCTTTTCTTACTAAAGGTTCTCCTCCAGTAATAACAATAGAAAATATCTTAGCTTTTGCAGTATCTCTAGCAATTTTAATCCACGCTTTTGTATCTAAATCATTATATTGCGCAGAAGAATCTAAATAACAATGAGGACACTTAAGATTACAACGATTAGTTATAGATAGAAATAAATTTGTTGGTAAGCTGAAACTATTGTTCTCTAGCAACAACAACCTCTCCTTTTATTAGATCAGAAACAAATAATTTTGTATCTTCTTTAATCTTTTCATTCCCGATTTGTGTATCAAACTTCTTATTTAATTCATTGGTGATGTCATCTACATTGATAAATTCATTATCAGGTATTAATGACCATATGTATGCACCAGTTTTATTTAGAATTTTTATTCTGTTTTTATTAGAATCGTATAATAGATATTCTTCTTCCTCTGGTTCAAACCTATCAACTACACCCATCTTCCTTGTTATAAACACATCGACCGCCTCCTAAAAATAATTATAAAAATGGTTTGTCCCATTTTCAGAACTATAGACTTAAATTTAATCATAATATTATGAATCAAATTGTTACTAAAACCATATTAACATGTTTATTACATATTTGCAATATATATTTTTATTATTTTTTATTTTTATATTTTAAGAGCGTATTATTATTATTTTCTACATATTTTTATTTAAACCATTTAATAATCACAATATTTTTATTTCTTACAGCCTATAAACTCAAGAAATAGCAATAACTATATAATATTACTGTTTTTACATAAATTAATTGTTATTTTATATATACTTGACAAGTTAAGAAAATCAAACTTCACCTATAAGTTAGTATTCCATTGATACATCACAAATAAGTGAAAGTATCTAATTATATAGTAAAACAGTTCTACATCTTCACTTCTATAAGCTATTGTTATTAAGCCCTTTATCCTATAATTAGCTAATAACAATAAACCGATAGTTAATATAACAACTATTGAGGAGAGAGCATAATGCAAAAGAAAATGAATAGAATCAAACTTTACATAGACACTAATCAAGCCAATATTGATCCACAATGTTTACAAGAAATTATAGACCTAATTATTATCAATCCAACTCAAGGAGAAATTGAAGAAATCTTAATGGATTATAATGTGATTTATGAAAGATTAAAAAATTGACAAGAGTGAAAACAAACTTAAATTTCCACATTTTAATTAATGGAGCAGTGGTTACCCCTGCTCCATTTTTCTGAAACAACTTAATTCATTTATTCACTACAATAATCAGCCTCTGAAAAATCCATTACATATTTATAAACTTCATCCCCTATGTATTCTTCAGTTCTTTTATCTGTCATACAGCTACCAACATAATTAATCGCTTTTTTCTCAGTATCAATTTCTAACAACTGAGCTTTGATATACTGCTCATTCTCTCTGAATACAACAATATTAGGATTTTCGTTATCTTTTAGTTGATTAATGAAAATTTTACTGATTTTAGGGATAGATGGTATATCACCATCATCTTCAAAATCTCTTCCCTCGTATTTTATATCTACTTTATCATCTTTTTCATTGATACCTACAATCATTATTTTTTCTATTTCTTTATCTAATTGATCTGTAACAGCATAAACATAATGATTTTCTTCAACAAACTCCCCAAACATAACCGTTCTGTTTTGATTACTTTTTAGCATATCAGTGAACTCTTCGATCAATTCGACTTTTACATTTTTTGATTCAAGTTCATCAATTTTATCCTTGCTAGTATCTTGATTATATTTACTACACGCTGCTAATATAACAACAAGTGCCGCAATCATTATGAATGTCCCTACTGCATTTAACTTTTTCATCAATACATCGTTCCTTTCTACATACTTTATACTCTATAGCCCTATCATTTTATCCTTTATCCCATAATATGTCAAAACCTTTCTTTTCACCCTTAATTTCATTAAAAATCCTGAATTTTAAGTTCCTTAGTCAATAGGGCAAAATCATTAAGATATTGTTACATTTTTAGTAATTATTATTTAATACAATTATAACTATAATTTAACATATTAACCTTATTTATGCTATATAATACTAGAGTGTATCATAATAAGAAATCGTCTCATAATGACAATCACTACATTCTTAATATGTTTTTGATTTTTACGAAGCAATATAAGATTTTAATGATTTATGTAATAAAAGCAAGAAAAAAGTTCTCGACTCAATCTTAATTTTATACATCTACATTCTTAAATGATATTTCCAACAATTACTAGAATCGTTTATTGTAAAAAAATATAAGTTATTAAAACTTTTTGCTTTGTTGAATAGTCTTATATATGAAAGCTATCATAGTATAAAAGTATTATGGTAAGAAATACTATGCCAGCGAGGGATAAGTATAAAATAATAATGCCAAAGAAAGGGGAAAACATGAACAATTATTCAAGAGCTACACGCATGAACTACATTAGAAAAAAAAGAAGAAAAAGAATTCGAAGAATGTTGCTTCTTGTAATATTGATTAGTTTGACACTAAGCGTCAAATGTCAAGAAAGTTATTACAAAAAGTCACATGAATTAGATGCCTCAGCAACAACCAACCCGAGCACTGACCTCAATGATAAAAAACCAGAAACAAACCAAGAATCCATTGAATATTTGTTTAAGGACGAAGATCAAAAACCAGAAAAAGAAAAACCTATTGAACCATCACAACCAGAAACAAAATTAAATACTGATTCAGATGAGAATGATAATAATTCTGAATCCAATGAGAAAATTGATGAAACTACTCCAGATGATTATGATTATACCAAACCAGTTCCCTTAGGTGAAACCGTTGAAGAAAGCTATTTTGATGATGCTGTGTTTATAGGTGATTCTCGTACAGAAGGATTTATGCTATATTCCCCTCCTTCTTCTAAGGCTGTATCATATACATATAAAGGACTTATGGTAGATACTGTTTTTACAAGTGAAGTAATTAAAAAAGATGGTAAAAAAATACCTGTTATGGAAGCACTTAAAAATACTGATTTTGGTAAAGTATATATTATGTTAGGTATTAATGAAACTGGATGGATATCTAATGATATTTTCATAGAGAAATACGAAAAAATTATTGATTCAATCAGAGAATCTCATCCTGATGCAATCATATACATACAATCGATTTTACCTGTGAGCCATAAAGTATCATCCACTCATAGCTACATAAAAAACTCTAAGATCAATCAATATAACTCTCGTATTCTTGAGATGGCTAGAGACAATGGAGTATATTTTGTAAATGTTGCAGAAGTAATGACAAATGAAAATGGTTGTTTACCAAAAGAAGCAGCAGTTGATGGAATACATTTGAAAAAGTCATATTGTCAAAAATGGCTTGACTATCTAAAAACACATACTATTATATAAAATATTAATTAAGATAACTAAGGAGAAAAAGATTATGAAAAGATTTATTTGCATTTTACTAACTATGGCTATTGGATTATTCACACTCGTTGGATGTGGAGGTAAAGATAAAGATATAACAATTGATATAAGTGCTTTAGCAGGAGATTTAACCAGTAAGATTGAATTCCAAGATGACTTAACTAAGATTGAAGGCAATAGCGTTGAGTCAATATATCAGATAGATTATGCAGTTTCATCTGAAGTATATGTAAGCAGTGGAGCAACAGCTGAAGAAGTTGCTGTATTTGAACTAAAAGATGAAAAAGAAGCGGATAATGCTTACAAAGCAGCCGAGGAACGAATTGATGCTCAAAAACAAGCTTTTGAAAGTTATGTACCAGAAGAAATGGAAAAACTTGATAATGCTGTAGTTAAGAAAATTGGTAAATATGTAATCGTTTGTGTTGCTAATGATAACACATCAGAAGATATAATAGTAACATATACTGACTAATTGTTTCCTAACATAATACATGCAACTTCCTACACTGCGACCCGAAAATAACGGAGGTATTTTCTCATGATTTTTAGCACACCAATTTTCATATTTTTATTTTTGCCATGTATTTTAGCTGTATATTATATCAGTCCCAGTAAATTTAAAAATACAAGCTTGTTTCTTGCGAGCTTGGTTTTTTATGCTTGGGGAGAACCAGTATATGTTAGTATAATGCTTTTTTCAACTGTTTTTGATTATATAAATGGTCTATCTATTGAAAAATTCAAATCCCAAAAGAAATATAATAAGGCTAAGCTTGTCTTGATTATCTCCATAGTCGGAAATCTAGCTATACTGTTTTTCTTTAAATACAGTAACTTTTTAATAAGCAACATCAATCAACTGACAACATTAAATATAACACCGTTAGATCTTAAGCTTCCTATTGGTATATCCTTTTATACATTTCAAACAATGTCCTATACAATAGACGTTTACCGAGGTGAAGTTAAGGCTCAGAGGAATATCATTGACTTTGGAACCTTTGTTTCTTTGTTCCCTCAACTAGTAGCTGGGCCAATAGTAAGATACAAAACAATAGCTGAACAATTAAAACGAAGAGTCAGTAGTATTAATAAGTTCTCTGAAGGTGTACAGCGTTTTATAATAGGTCTAGCTAAGAAAGTGTTACTAGCCAATAATATTGGTATGCTATGGGAACAGATATCAAATTCTGATTTAACTATTGCTTCTGCATGGTTGGGGGCAATCTGTTTCAGTCTGCAAATCTATTTTGATTTCTCTGGTTATTCGGATATGGCTATTGGACTTGGTAAAATGTTCGGATTTGATTTCTTAGAAAACTTCAATCTGCCTTATATCTCTAAAAGCATAACTGAATTTTGGAGAAGATGGCATATCTCTCTTGGAACTTGGTTCAAAGAGTATGTCTACATTCCCCTAGGTGGAAGTAGAGAAGGAAAGAAAAAACTAATTATTAATATGCTGATTGTCTGGGCATTAACTGGTTTATGGCATGGAGCTAATTGGAATTTTGTTTTTTGGGGAATGTACTTTGGTATTCTATTGATACTAGAAAAATTAGTTTTCCTGAAATGGCTTATGAGGCTACCTAATTTTGTACAGCATTTTTACACTCTCTTTTTAGTAGTTGTAAGTTGGGTTATCTTTGCTATTGATGATACTTCAAAGTTAAAGACATATTTGCAGACCATGTTTGGGATGGGTAATGTACCTATAATAGATAATCAGACCATCTACTTATTTTGCACTAACATATTTTTGATTATCATATGTATTGTAGCATCAACTAGATTGCAAACTATCATTAATACCAAGTTAATGAATTTCAGACATGAAGGATTAATATATACCGTTAAAAATATATGCTATATAACTATATTCATAGTATCTATCTGTTTTTTAATAGGTGCATCATATAATCCATTCTTATATTTTAGATTTTAGGGAGGGATTTTAGTGAAATCAATACATAATGCTATACTAGGAATAATTTTTATAATAATAATCTTTGGGATAATGATTGCTAATATAATTACTCCTGACAAGAAATTCTCGGAGAACGAGAATAGATATTTGAGTACCAGTCCAAAGTTTTCAGTTGAAAAATTAGTTTCTGGGCGATATACCAAGGATATTGAAAAATACATAGATGACCAATTCATTATGCGAGAAAAATGGATTGTTGCAAAATCAAACATAGAACAATTGCTCCCTAGAAAAGACATCAATGGAGTTTATCTAGGAAAGGACAACTACCTTATAGAAAAACACTTGGACAAAGATTTCAGCTATACACAATTAGATAATAACATTGCAATCATCAATTCTTTTTCAAAGGAATATGAGCAATTGAATGTAGATTTGATGGTAGTACCAACTTCTGGATTGATAATGAAAAGTAAACTACCGTCAAATGCACCTCAATTCGACCAGCAGAAAGTACTTGATGATATTAAAAATAAGATTACTTCAAGTAATTATATTGATATTACGGGGACCCTAAGTAGTCACAGTAATGAATATATATACTATAAAACAGACCACCATTGGACAAGCCTTGGAGCTTACTATGCATATGTTGCTTATTGTAAAAGCACTGGGAAAAAATATGACCCTTATGAATCTTGGGATATAGAGAATGCTGCTACATCATTTAGAGGAACTCTTTATTCAAAAGTCCTCTTGAATGGTATGTATGATGATATTAGCTTATATAAAAGTAAACAGCAAAATAATTATAAAGTTTATTATAATTTCTCCAAAACAACCGGTGATAGTGTTTTCAACTATGATAAACTAGATGAAAAAGACCAATATCAAATTTTTTTCGGAGGGAATCATGGAGAATTAAGGATTGTTAACGAAGAAAAAAACAGCAATAATTTACTCGTAATAAAAGACTCATATGCTAATTGCTTCGTTCCATTAATTATGAATCAATTTGGTAAAGTGTGTATGATTGATTTAAGATACTTTAATAGTGATATAGATAAGTACATACAAGAAAATAATATCACAGATGTTTTATTTTTATATGGCATAATGAATTTTTCTAATGATACTGGATTCAGAAAACTACAGTAATAATATATATTGATTATTTAATTAAGTATATACGATGAGGGCTGTCAGATAATACATTTTATCATATTTGCACCATTTAAAAATGTATTACTGACAGTCCCCTTTATATTAATGTATTTACTTGACATTACATACAAATATTATTTTTGAACTATATAATCTATGAATCCTTGCTTGATTTTTTCTCCTTGGTATATTCTCTCTAAGATTCTATTTTCTTTAACTAAAATCTTCATATCCTGAAAGTGCATATCCCCTTCATCAATTTTATAATATGTATGGATGACTTCTCCATCACCTTCACCTTGTAAAAATTCTCCCTCTCCTATTTTTGTTCCTTTTCCATAATCACAATCATTTATTGAAAGGAAGTTGACAAAACAGATACCACCTGGTTTCAGTACTCTTTTTATTTCTGATATACCTTTTGCTATATCCTTTTTATTCAAATGAAAAATAGTATTATATGAATAAATATAGCTTATAAAGTTATCATCAAAAGGAAGCTCTCTAATATCTCCCTTAGTAATATTAAGGTCAATATTATGTTCTTTTGAAAAACTTTCAGCCTTCTTTATCTGCTTATCACTATATTCAATTCCATATGTCTTATAACCACACTCCCAAAAGAGGGTAAGGGGTGGATAGTTACCTCCAGCTCCACAATCTAAAACACTTTTGTCCAAATTCAAGTCATTGCAATAATTCAAAAACCTGTATAACTGTGTTTGCTTACATATAAACATATAGAACCCTCCATTTTCTAATATCATTATATTATTATTCACTTGCTATATAATGATATATCATTAAACCATAAATTGGTAGACTATAAATAAAATCAATTTTATGTTATAATATATATGGAAAGTTTTACTCTATATGAA
Source organism: Vallitalea maricola (assembly GCF_036985595.1). Lineage (NCBI taxonomy): Bacteria > Bacillati > Bacillota > Clostridia > Lachnospirales > Vallitaleaceae > Vallitalea > Vallitalea maricola. The sequence goes on from NZ_BTPU01000026.1 coordinate 21,919, forward strand.
TATCTTATAAGTTATATGATTACTAAAATTCTATTCCTTTTGCCGCTTTTCTACCTTCATTATAATAATGCTTTCTTTCTTCGCAAACAGTTACTAGATCTACAGCATCCATGAGTTTTTGTGGTGCATTTCTTCCTGTTATTACAACATTAGTTCTGTCAGGTCTATTCCCCAATACATCAATGCATTCTTCTACAGATAAAACATCTTCTATTTGGAATCTAGTAATAGCAAATACATTATTTATTTCATCTAAGACAACAAGATCATACTCTCCACTGTTAATCTTTTCTTTAGCTAATGACCATGCTTCTTCAATACCTTTTTTATGCTCATCAATATCTCTGATATTAGTGAACCCTTTACCCATTTGGTACATCTCAACACCTAGCTTTTTAAAAACTTCTCTTTCACCAATCAATATATCAGGTGATTTGATAAATTGGATAATACATACTTTTTTACCATGACCTATTGAACGGATTGCTAACCCGAACGAAGCAGTACTTTTACCTTTTCCATTACCTGTATAACACAGTACAACACCCTTTTGATTAATACTCATTATTTTTCCTCCTATCCTTCCATAATGATATTGTTATACCATTAGTTTTTACTTTATTTAAAATACATTCTCCTTTGTTGGATGAAATGTATCCACAAGGTTCACTAACACATGTGACACCAATTGTTTTCTCAACAAACTTTGAACCTTCAAATAGATGCTGAATTTCCTTTATCTTCTTAATAGTTATAATGTCCATAGGGACTTTTAGAGTTCTAGCTAACTCAATTATACCTATTTCATCTTTTTTAACTTCTACAGTTGATATTCTGGATATACGTTTAACATTAATATCTTTTTCCTCAAGTAGGGGCATGAGTTCCTTAGTTATCTCTTCTTTTGTTTTACCTCTTCTACATCCTATACCAAGTGTAATATCTTTTTTATAAAGGTATGATATAGGAACATTAACCTCAATCTTATTGGAATCTATAACTATCAAACCTTTTATATTATTCTTATCAATACTTTCACTGACATTATGATTGTCTATTGTTATAAATTGTTTCGGCAAATCTATGTCTATATTACTATTACTGATTATACCAATATTGTCTCCATTAACAATACGAGATGTTACTATTTTTGCATCTTCAAAATCATCTATGTAATAATTAAGTTTCATAGCCAAAATATCAACAGCCATAGTATTGTTGACATCAGAAGCCGTTGTTATTACTGGATGAGCATGTAGAAACTCGGCAAGTTTTCTTGTATACTCATTACCACCTCCAAGATGTCCAGATAGGAGGCTTATAACATAATTCCCTTGTTCATCTATAACAATAACACCTGGGTCTATAGATTTGTGTTTTATGTATGGTGCTATCAGTCTAACTACTATACCTGTTGCCATGATGAATACTAACATATCATAGTCATCCATCAACTGCTTGATATTATTTCTTAGTGGTAAATCTATAAGCTTCACATTTTCATACTGGCTTTTTTTATGGGTAAAAACATCTATCTCGGGATTATATTCCCTTAACTTATCTGCAAGTTGTAAACCACCATGAGTAAGTGTTATTAATGCAACCTTCAATATATTACCACCTTTCTTATAAAGAATCATCAGTTACTATATCTATTGTTAGGAATTATTGTGATTGCTTTAGTTTATTTATCCTTAGTCAGTTTTTCCTTTAATATAGTTAATCATGTCATCCGTATCACAAAATACTTTTGGATAATCTATTTTGGGTCTACCGATTACAATAACTTTTACATTACATTCATCTGCCGCTTGGAGTTTTTCTTGTATCATTCCCCTGCTGCCGCTTTCCTTTGTCACCATTATTTTGCAATCGATGTTATTCATTATTGCTGCATTCAGTTCTTTTGAAAAAGGTCCTTTCATGGCAATAATCTGATCTGGTAATACATGAAGTCTTTCTAATTTTTCTATATTACCTGATTGTGGCAATACCCTTATATATGCTCTACTTTTATCTTTGATCTCATGTATGATATGTTCTACATCTTTACTGCCAGTAGTTATCAATACATTTCCTTGCAATCTATCAATAGTCTTTCCTGCTTCTTCATAAGAATAACAGTAAATATACTTTCTTTCATCTTTTTCTATCAAGGGTCTTTCATAACGGACATATTCAATATCTATAGATTCACAAGCCTTAATTGCATTTTCTGATACTTGTTTGGCATATGGATGAGTTGCATCAATAACTTTACTTATTCCTTTATGAATACAATACTCTCCAAGTTCAATATCATCCATTTTACCATATATAATAGTACCATCAAAACTTTTGCTTGCCACTTCTTTTCCATATTCAGTAGCACAACTTAAAATTATATCATTTGTAAATCTTGTAATCCTGTTGGCAATTACTATACTATCACTTGTTCCACCTAATATTAGAATCATATATTATACCCTCTTGATGTAACCATGAATTCATTTATCCATTTTGTCTGTTTATTACCTATGATAATAGTACAGAACATATCTACTTCCTTAGTATTAATATGAGCCAAATCAGTTCGAACTATCTCCTGTTCTTCTCTATAAGCCATTCTTATAATACCAACTGGAATATTATCATCTCTCTCTTTTTTTATAATACTTAATGCTTCATCCAGATAATCTGTTCTCTTGGAACTTCTAGAGTTATATAGTGCTATAACAAAATCTCCTTTAGATGCCAGTTCAATTCTTTTTAGTATTTTTTCATAAGGCGTCATATAATCACTAAGACTTATTGTACAAAAATCTTCTACAATAGGCGCACCAAGCAATGCTCCACAGGATATAGCCGCTGTAACACCAGATACTACTTCAACGTCTAATTCATTCTCCAATTGTTTAATATGCACAAGCTCTATTAGTAATCCAGCCATACCGTATAATCCACCGTCACCACTACAGACTATACCTACTGTCTTACCTTTCACAGCCTCTTCAATAGCCATTTCGCAACGGTCAATTTCTTTTCCCATACCTTTACTTATGACCTTTTTATCCTCTAATAAATCTTTTACTTGTTCTACATAAACCTTATAACCTGCAATAACATCACAGGACTTAATAACCTCTACTGCCTTTACTGTCATATTCTCTAATCGCCCCGGTCCAATACCAATAACAAAAATCTGTCCTCTCATCTTATCTCTCCTCACTACTCACTGCTGTTCTATACATATGGCTGAAACCTTTATCATATAGTTTTGATAGAGAATATTTATCTGACATAAAGTCACCTATTAGAATCTGAGCAAATCTCGTAATAGATGCTTCTTCTACCTTCTTCTCAATATCTTCAAGAGTTCCTCTAACTATTTTTTCATCATCCCAAGTAGCTTTATAAACTACTGCTACAGGTGTTCTTGCATCATAACTCTTTCTTAATTTCACCATTACTTCACCAATGGATTGAACTGATAAAAATATAGCCATTGAAGCTCTATGCTTAGCCAATTCTTCCAGCTGTCCACCTTCACCATGCCCAGTTCTGCCTGGTAATCTAGTAATAATTATCGTCTGGGAAACATCAGGTAATGTAAATTCCTCTTTTAATCTAGAAGCAGCAGCCACAAAAGAACTTACCCCTGGTATCACATCAAACTCAATCTTATGTTCAATCAATCTATCCATCTGCTCTCTAATAGCTCCATATATGGATGGGTCACCTGTATGTAGTCTAACAACCTTCTTATTATCCTTTTCCATCTCTACCATTACTTGGGTAACCTCATCCAAATCCATCTTGCCACTATTATATATAATAACGTCTTCCTTACAATAAGTATCAATCAACTTAGGATTCACCAAAGACCCTGCATATATAACACAATCAGCCTCTTGTAAAGCCTTCATACCCTTAACCGTAATTAACTCAACATCACCTGGTCCTGCTCCTACGAATAAAATCATAATATGTACTCCTTTTATTGTTTTTATTTGTTTTATGTTTTTGTTTATCAATAAAATTATAATTAACAGTAGCCTAGTCGGTGAGTATATATACAAATAAAGCGATTTTTAAATATTTGATTAGAAAATCTTAGTGAGTGGAAATAAATATTACGTTAAGAACCTTAACTGTTTGACCAGCGGGAGTTGTTAAGGTTTAGTAATATTTATTGTAACGAACTTAGTTTTTCTTCAAATATTTAATTATTTATTTTATCACTATAAAATAAACCCATTGTTTCTGTAAGTTAAATGCTCTAAATAAGTGATATGCTTTTAAATCATTTATTTATTTAAATTACATTTAGAGCTGTTTTGTATATATACTCAGCTACGGCAATTTTGCAGAAATAACATAAATAGGATTATTAGCTTTCATCATCCATCCACCTAACTGATGCCCCTTCGCCACCTGAACCAATGCAACATCAATATCCATGAATCTACCATCTAAGGCACTAAGAATCTTATATGTACTGTCCAACAATATAGTATTAGCAACAAATACTCCACCTGACTTAAGATGGTTTAGAACAAAATCAATAATCTCATCAATCTTCCTGCTCCCACCTCCTAGAAAAATACTGTCATAATATTTCCTAGGTATATCCTTTGGTGCTGATCCTTCAACTATCTGGGCATTCTCAAGTCCAAACTTCTTAATATTCTTCTCTGTCAACTTAACAGCTTCTGTTTTCTGATCAATAGCAGTAACTTCACCTTCACTACATATCAAACCACACTCAACAGTTATACTGCCTGTACCACAACCAATATCTAAAACATGAGAATTAGAATTAAGTCTAAGCCTAGATACAGTTATAGCTCTTACCTCTGATTTTGTCATCGGTACTTTATCTCTAATGAATTCATCATCTGGAATACCAAACATATACTTTTTATTATTCTTCATTTTCAATCACCACCACACAAAGCATCGAATAATCCTGCTTCATAATATTCTCTGGAACATCTATAGTAATCTTTTCATCATCATATGAAAGATTTTCTCCAACAATCATTGTAACATTCTCTAACCCTGCATCTATTAACTGTTCAGCTATACAGCTTGGAGAATTCTTCTTGTCAGTTAATAAAAATATACCTTTTCTATCTTTTAGAATATCCATCCATCTGATTTCTCTTCCATGCAAACTATACAATCCATAATCCTTATAACTTTTGCCGATTCTACTGAACAAATATTGGTAAGAACTTATTCCTGGTATTACATCAATGCATTCCTTACCTATCTTACTCTGTAAATAATCTAATAAACTGTAGAAACCTGTATCTCCTGAAACTATTACAGCTATCTTTTTTTCATTCTTATTAGCTGATATATAATCACACATACCTTGAAGATTGGAATCATAAGTAAATACTTCTTTTTCATAAGAAGCAAAAATCTCTAGATTCCTCTTTCCTCCAACAAGAACATCACATTCTTCAATGACTCTATAGGCTATTGGAAGAATATAATCTCTATTACCTGGACCAATACCAACCACATTTACTTTATTCATTCTTAATCTCTCCTATGATAGATTGAACTTTATCACTTGTGGCTAACAACTCTGTCATGTTGAAATATAGTACACCTATATCTAGATTACCATAAATATAACTTTCACAATTATCAGCTGCCTTGTTAGCCAGTACCGTAAATACTTCTTCCATACCTGTTCTTTTAATAATCTTAGCCGCTTCATCAGTGGTTGTACAATCCATGATACTTATAAGTTCTTCTTGTTTCATACCCATTATACCTAAGTAGGCAGTCAGAATTTCCATTCTTGTGGAACTTACTCTGCTGTGAGTATAATATATGCCTCCTGCTGGCTTGATTAATTTTCCTATATGACCAGCAATAATTATCTTTTTAAATCCTAACCTGCTGCATTCTTCTAGTGCAAACCCTAGATAATTACTCATCTTAACCATTGAGATGTTATCTATACCAGAATACTCCATAAATAATTTTTCCCCAATGTTACCAGGAACCAGTATAACGTATTTGTTGTTCTTATTATGAGCTATTTTAAGTTCAAGGGCTATAGTTTCTTTTAATGCATCTTCTGACATAGGTTCTACTATTCCTGTGGTCCCAAGTACAGATAAACCACCTATAATTCCTAATTTGGGATTAAATGTTTTCTTAGCTAATTCTTCTCCCTTAGGAATGCTAATAATAACATCTACACCAGTACCCTTTTCAAAGATAGATTCCACTGATTCCCTTATCATTCTTAGTGGAGTGGAATTAATGGCATATTGATTAACAGGTATCTGTAAACCTTCTTTGGTAACTTTACCAACTCCCTTACCTCCAGTAATATTGATTTTATCATCATCTCTTAAGACTACTTCTGCAAATACTTCAACACCATTAGTGATATCTGGATCATCACCAGAATCTTTTATTATACAACATGATGCTTTTCTTTCATTATATTGGCATTTATATACATCAAGATTCAACTCCCATCCTTTTGGTGTATCAATCTTGACTGATTCTAGAATCATTTGTTTTTTCAGCATATAAGCTGCAGCTTTTGTTGCGGCAGCAGCACAAGAACCAGTTGTATAACCTGTCCTTAATTTTTTGCACCCTTTATAAACATACCTGCTATTTCCCAACTTTTTTCACCGCTTCTCTTAATACAGCGTTAATTATTGCAACCGCAATAGTACTTCCACCTTTTCTTCCCTTTGTTATTATTGAAGGGATATCTTCATCCCATAGAGCATCCTTAGATTCACAAGCTCCAACAAATCCTACTGGAACACCGATAACTGCTTTAACTGTATTTAATTCATTCTTATTTTTCTCATCTATAAGACGAAATAGTGCAGTTGGGGCATTTCCTACAGCAAATACTTTATCCCCTGGCATCTTAAGAGCTAGATCAACAGCTGCCATAGAACGTGTAATACCTTGTTCTTTAGAAATTCTATAAGCTTCTTTGGAACCTACTAGACATTCAATTTTTATACCTAATTGTTCTGTAAGTTTTTTGCTTACACCCGCTTTTATCATCTGTGTATCAGTAATGATTGTACACCCTTTTTTAAAAGCTTCTAGAATAATATCTTCAACTTGCTCTTTGAATAATAGTATATCCTCATAAATAAAATCTGTAGTAGTATGAATAACCCTTTGCATTATACTTAGTCTCAATGGCTCAAGGTCTGTATTCTTCATACTATCATATATAATCCTAAAACTTTCTTCTTCTATTTTTCTTGGGTTAGCTATAAAATCATGCATTATTTATCTCCTTTTGTTTTTACTGTTAACGCAGTATCTAAAAACTTATCTGGTATAGCAGGTTCAGCTGGAAAATAGATATGTGGATACATTCCATATACATTCTTATATAGTTTTCCGCAATGCCATTTCTTATCCCTCTTTGAACCTGTAATATATGCAGGTTCAGCTGTCCTATCAACAACTGACCTGTGAAATTCATGTGCCCTAAATACTGTATCTTTATTAAATATAGGAGTATCCTTATCAGCCCTTACAGAAACATAACCAAAGTTTTGTAGTCTTTTCTTCATATATGCTCCGCCTTGGAATATTCCTACCATCTTATATGTTTCATTTTCCAGATTGGTTATAGTCTCATGAAGATACATATAGCCTCCGCATTCTGCATATATAGGTATATCTTCATCAGCTTTCTTTCTAATATCTTCCATTAGATTAGTATTGCTTGACAGTTCTTTAGCAAATACTTCTGGATAACCACCTACTAAATATATTCCATCACATTCATCAGGTAATCTATCATCTTTCAAGGGACTGAAATAATGGATTTGTGCTCCTGATTCTTTCAACATCTCTATATTTTCGTTGTAATGAAAGGAAAAAGCTTTATCTTTTGCTACTGCAATATGTACATGGTACTGATTGCTTGCTGTACCTCTATTAATATCTTCTAAGGATTCACCACTTCCAGCTATTTCAATTAACTTATCAATATCTATAGTATCAGTAATCATATCTCCAAGTCTATCAATCTTAGATTTTATATCATCTATTTCACTACTTTGAATAAGTCCTAAGTGTCTGCTTTCCAGTTTCACTTCATCCAGTTTTGGAAGATATCCTATCACAGGAACATTAGTATTTATTTCAATAGTTTCTTTCAATATTTCATAATGTCTCTCTGACATGGGAAGATTGATTACAACCCCTTTTATAGGGATATCTCTAAAAGTCTTCATACCATGAACTAGTGCCGCCGCACTTGTTGACATTCCTTTTACATTCATGACTAATATTACTGGTGATTTCAATAGATGGGATATATGAGCCGTACTTCCAAGCATAGGCTCACTGCCATACCCATCATATAGTCCCATTACACCTTCAATTATACTTATATCCGCATCATTATTATATTTATCAAATAGATATCTATTAACATTATCTTCTAAAAGCCACCCATCTAGGTTAATGCTGGGTCTGCCAGTTACAGTTTCATGGAATCCTGGGTCTATGTAATCAGGTCCTACTTTATAAGGTTGTACCTTTAACCCTCTTTTACATAATGCAGCCATTAATGCTATGGTAAGCGTAGTTTTACCTGTCCCACTATGTGGTGCTGATATAATTAATCTAGGTTTTGCCTTAGCACTCATTGGTTATTCACTGCTTCCTTTAAGTGGTTAATATATATTTTTCTAATAGCTTCATTCCCACCTAAACCTTTAGTTATTGTTCTAACCTCTATACCATTAGCTATTAATATATTCTTCCATGAATCTTCTTCGTCACCTGCCATATCATTGTGTGCATGATCTCCTGCAACTACCAAGAAGGGCATTAAAACAGCTTTACTGTATTTCCCCTTTTTCAACCTTTTGATAACTAGTTCTATACCATCTTCTATAGTCCCCATAAATACTGGTAAATCTTCATTTTCAAGAAGATATTGCAAATAGTAATAACTGGTATTAGCATAATGTTCTGTACCATGCCCCAGTAATACAACCGCTTCATTAGGTCCTACTTTAGGAATATAAGTCTTTAACGCTTCTATAACCTCTCTATAATCATCTTTATGATATAGTAATGGTTGTGAAAGTGAAATATGTACATTCTTGTTATGATTCATCCTACTTACTATGGTTCTTATCTTATCATATTCAAAACCTGGTATTATATGGGTTGGTTGAACAATTATATGTTCAAACTCTTCAATTAATTTTATCAACGCTTCCTCTGGAGTATCAATATGAATACCTTCTTTTTTCAACTTTTTTATGATTATATTAGATGTAAATGCACGTACCACCTTATAATCAGTAAAAGTATCTTCTATTAACTTTTCTATAGGTTCTATCTGCTCTTTTCTTGCATTTTCATAACTACTTCCAAAACTCGCAACCAATATCGCTTTTTTCTTCTCCACAACAACTGCCTCCTTTTAATTCAACTTAAATATAATAAAAACTCTTACCTACAACGAGATAAGAGCATGATATACAATATTTATTAATTAATATAATAAATAATTACACCCTCTGTCCCTCGCAAAGTTTTTACGTAAAATAACGTAAGTGTATAAGATTAAATAGGTACTCTGACTTTTAATAATTTCTAAAATATAACAGAAATCATTTACACAGTGGCGTGACCGTTCAGGATTCCAACCTGATTCCCTTTGAAGATACTAAAAATATCCTCAAACATACATTGCTATCTAATCATTATTCAATTTAATCTTATAATAAATCATCTGTAGCTTCATGTCAATAAAACATCGGTAATGTAATCATTCTATTTCAGAAGAAAATGTGTTTTGTAAATATATTGACGGAGACTATAAGCAAAATAGTATATGTATATGTGGAGTAGTGAGGCAGGACGCCG